>NZ_JBQCUB010000002.1:0-11257 GCF_051963655.1 Neisseria sp. P0001.S007
CAATAGTGGGAAACGGTCGATGTGTTTGGCGATCATGGCTTGGGCGGTTTGCTGAAAGAAGGTGCTCATGGAAAATCCCCTAAATGTCTTAGTAGGAATTTAGGGGATTTTGGGGGATTTTGCAAAGGTCTCGGCCTATAATCTATCTGCTACACTCAAATATTCATTTTAAAAGCAAATTTATATCAAATAAGTACTTTTGCTTTATAATAACGACAAATACCCAACAAACAGGGAACGAACATGAAAAAAACACTAACGACACTTATCCTTTGCGCACTGACTCCTGCCGCCCTGGCTGCCGATACTTACGGCTACCTGGCCATGTGGCAAAACCCTGCCGACAGCAATGAAGTGCTGCAAATCAAAACCACCAAAGAAAATGCCACCCAACTGGATGCGACAGCCGAACTCGAAACATTCTGTAAAGGCCAAGATGCCTTAGCCGGTATCAGCGCAGGCCAAGCAACAGGCTGCAAAACGGTTGTCCCTCTGCACAACACCTGTATCGCTGTTGCCTATCCTAAAGCCATGGGCAAATTGACTGCTCAAAACGTAGTGGCCATTACCTCCCCACGTTTCAAAACCGTGCATCAGATTGCCTTGAACCAGTGTATCAAAAAATACGGCTCACAAGGACAATGTGCCTTAGAAACAGTCTATTGCACTTCCGAAACCTACTACCAAGGTACGGTCAAAACCCTTTGGGAAAAAATCAAATCCATTTAAGGCCGTCTGAAAATAAAACCGGCTTGCCCGATATTCTCCATATCACGGCAAGCCGGTTTTTTATTCTGGCTTTTATTTGCTGTTTTTTTCCAACAATTTGGCCACAACGCCTTCAGCCTGTTTCACCAAATCAGGGTTGGTTCGGAAGTGGTTTTCATCATTTAAAGAGTAGCTGACCGTAGAAACCGCGTACTTGGTGCTTCTCAACACAAATACGCCTTTACGCAAGATTTCGTTATTACCTTTGGTTTTGTAACGCAGATTATACGGGCAAGAAGAATCATACAGTTTGCCACGGTTATCCGCTGTCACAATCGTGCTGCCGATACCGCGTTTTGCCAAAGCTTTAGACAAAGCACGATCCAAATCATGCGGTCTTACTTTTGCATTTTGAATGATGCAGACATGTTTGATGCTGGTCAGCTCTTCAGGTTTCAATACTCTTTGTTCCGTAGTGGAACAAGCGCCCAACAACAATACGGCTGAAGCCGCCGCTAAAATCATGGTTTTCATCTGTTTTCCTTTTTAAAATTTTCAAACAATAAATATTCAGACGGCCTTTATAAAAAGGCCGTCTGAAAAAATCAACGTACGTTTTTCATCAAACGCTGTTTCTCACGCTTCCAATCCGCTTCTTTCAGGCTTTGGCGTTTGTCATGCTGTTTCTTACCCTTAGCCAAACCGATTTCCACTTTGATTCTACCGCGGGTGTAATGCAGGTTTAAGGGCACAATCGTATAACCGGCACGTTCGGTTTTACCGATTAACTTGTTGATTTCCGATTGTTTCAACAACAACTTACGCGGACGGACAGGGTCAGGTTTGACGTGTGTCGAGGCAGTGGGCAATGCGGTAATGTGGCAGCCCACCAAATAGAATGCGTCTTTTTTCCAGTAGATATAGCTTTCTTTTAATTGCACGCGTGCAGCGCGGATGGCTTTGACTTCCCATCCCTCCAATACTATACCGGCTTCGATTTGGTCTTCGATAAAGAAATCGTGAAAGGCTTTTTTATTATTGGCAATACTCATTGTGCTGATTCTTTACAAACTTTTCAGACGGCCTATTTTATCAGGCATGCTTAAAAAATAAAACGGCAAACGGTTTTGAAACGTTTATTCGCTTAAAACATGGCGACGGTAAAAGCGGTCTATATCGGCAATGGCTTTTTCATCTTCAGGGCGCAAATCCAGTTTCAAATCGGCAAGGCGGATCAAGATTTGGTCTTCACGCTCGGCAACGGCGCAGCTAACCTCACCTTCGCTGCGAAAATGACGGATAAGCTCGTCCAACTGGTTTAAAGCATTTTGATAAGATGAATTTTGATTCATAATTTTTAACCTAAACGCCCATAAAAAATGGCGGGAAACCCCGCCATGATTTTACGGCTTACGCCGCGCATTTGATTAAGCAGCTTGAATGTTAGCAGCTTGTTTGCCTTTAGGGCCGGTGGTTACGTCGAAAGATACGCGTTGACCTTCTTTCAGGGTTTTGAAACCATCCATGTTGATCGCTGAGAAGTGAGCGAACAAATCTTCGCCACCTTCATCAGGAGTGATGAAACCAAAACCTTTAGCGTCGTTAAACCATTTTACGATACCGGTTGCCATTAGAAACTTCCTATACTTAAAAATTAACAAAATCAGCAAAACAAGGCATACAGCAAACTAAAACGTTCAGCGTTTCTCCCCCGTATTGCATACGTGGTCGAGTGCCAACTTCTGCTTAACCGTCTTTTTACATTTGTTAAGACAAAACGTCAAGCTATGTTTTCAAAAAAGTGGGAAAATAGAAAAAAATTGCCGAAATACAACAGAAAACGGTTTACACTCTAAAACAGGCCGTCTGAAAACTGAAACCTAAGATTATGAACCATCCTAATACCGACCACCAATCCGATACCCTGCTCAGCGATATCAACACACAGCCTCCGAAACGTTACGGCGTATTTTTATTGAACGACGATTACACCACCATGGAATTTGTCGTCGAAATCCTGACCGAAGTCTTTATGCTTACACAGGAACAGGCAGTGGCCGTCATGTTGCTGGTGCACCACGAAGGCAAAGGCCTGTGCGGCACCTACACGCGCGATATTGCGCAGACCAAGCAGCATCAGGTCATGGAACGTGCCAAAGCTGAAGGGCATCCGCTCAAATGTATAGTCGAAGAGGTTTAAATCATGCTGTCACCCGAATTGGAACACATCCTGCAACTGCTCTATCGTGAAGCACGCAACGCTCGTTATGAGTTTATCAGCTTGGAACACCTGCTTTTGGTGCTGATAGAAGAAGATGCGGCTGTGCCGAACGTCTTGAAACTGTGTGGTGCGGATTTGAAAGTCCTGTCCGAGCAGCTTGCCGCCAGCGTTGCAGAAAACACGCCGCAAATTCCCGATCATCTTCTGGATACGGTCGAAACCCAGCCGACATTGGGCTTCCAACGCGTCATCCAACGGGCGATGGTGCATACCCAGTCTGCCGGCAAAGCCGCAGTAGAGCCTTTGGATATTTTGGTTGCCATGATGAGCGAATCTGAAAGCCATGCCGTTTATTTCCTCAAATTGCAATCCATTACGCGCTTTGAAGTCTTGCGTTGCATTGCCCATGGCTCGCCCGATGACGAAGACGGCAATGATTCAGACGGCCTGGGACGCGAGAGCGAAGAAGCGGAACAAAAAACCGGCTCCCTTTCCGACTACACAGTCAATCTCAACACTGAAGTCAAAGCCGGCCGTATCGACCCTTTGATTGGTCGCAAACACGAAATGGAAAGGCTGGTGCAAATCCTATGCCGCCGCCGCAAAAACAATCCACTTTTGGTCGGCGAAGCTGGCGTGGGCAAAACCGCGCTGGCGGAAGGCTTGGCGCATCAAATCGTCAACGGCGACATTCCCGATGCGCTGAAAGAAGCCGAAGTGTACGCGCTGGATATGGGTTCGCTTTTGGCGGGCACGAAATACCGCGGCGACTTTGAAGCGCGGGTCAAATCCGTCTTGAAACAGCTCGAAAAAATCCCACAAGCCATTTTGTTTATCGACGAAATCCACACCATCATCGGCGCGGGCAGCACCAGCGGCGGCACGATGGACGCGTCCAACCTGCTCAAACCCGCGCTGGCGAAAGGTTCGCTGCGCTGCATCGGCGCGACCACCTACGACGAATACCGCACTATTTTCGACAAAGACCACGCCCTAAGCCGCCGCTTCCAAAAAATCGACGTGGTCGAACCCACCGTCGCCGAAACCGTTCAAATCCTGCGCGGCTTGAAACCGATGTTTGAAGGTTTCCACCAAGTCCGCTACACGCAAGGCGCACTCGAAGCCGCCGCCGAACTCTCCGCCCGCTACATCAACGAGCGTTTCCTGCCCGACAAAGCCATTGACGTGATGGACGAAGCAGGCGCGGCGCAACGGATTCTGCCCAAATCCAAACAGAAAAAAGTCATCGGCAAAGCGCAAATCGAAACCGTCATCGCCAAAGTTGCGCGGATTCCCGAAAAAACCGTGTCGCACGATGACAAACAAGTGCTGCAATTCCTCGGCCGCGATTTGAAAAACATGGTTTACGGTCAAGAAAATGCCATCGATGCGCTGGTTGCCGCCGTCAAAATGTCGCGCTCCGGCCTTGCCCTACCCGACAAACCGATAGGTAGCTTCCTCTTCTCCGGCCCTACCGGCGTCGGCAAAACCGAAGTCGCCAAACAGCTTGCCTACTCGATGGGCGTACCGCTGCAACGCTTTGATATGTCCGAATACATGGAGCGCCATGCCGTATCGCGCCTCATCGGCGCGCCACCGGGCTACGTCGGTTTTGAACAAGGCGGCCTTTTGACCGAAGCCGTCAACAAGCAACCGCATTGCGTATTGCTCTTGGACGAAATCGAAAAAGCCCACCCCGACATTTTCAACGTCCTCCTGCAAGTCATGGACGCAGGCAAACTGACAGACAACAACGGTAAGAGCGCCGATTTCCGCAACGTCATCCTAATTATGACCACCAATGCAGGCGCGGAAAGCCTCAGCCAACCCAGCCTCGGCTTTACGGCCAAACGCGAACGCGGCGATGAAATGCAGGCAATCAACAAGCTCTTCACGCCCGAGTTCCGCAACCGCTTGGACGCGATTATCCCGTTTGCACCTTTGTCCGAACCCATTATCGTCAAAGTCGTAGACAAATTCCTACTCCAGCTCGAACACCAGCTCCTCGACAAAAAAGTCGAAGCCGAATTCACACCGGCATTGCGCAAATATCTGGCAGAAAAAGGTTTCGACCCGCAAATGGGCGCACGCCCGATGAACCGCCTGATTCAGGAAAAAATCCGCAAACCGCTCGCCGACGAACTCCTGTTCGGCAAACTCGCCGAAGGCGGCTTCGTGCGGATAGACTGGGATGCAGCAAAAGAAGAAGCCGTGTTGAAGTTTAAGAAAAACAAAGTCAAACCTGAAGCAGAAACTGTTTAACCAGTTGAAAAATAAAAGGCCGTCTGAAATTTCAGACGGCCTTTTTATCTCAATCAAAAATCTGATTTACAAGACGGATTTAACAGTGGCAACCACATTGTCTACGGTAAAGCCGAATTCTTTGAACAGCAAATCAGCAGGTGCAGACTCGCCGAAGCGGTTGATACCGACCACTGCGCCGTTCAAACCGACGTATTTATACCAGCCGTCGGCATGTCCGGCTTCTACGGCTACGCGTGGCAAGCCTTCCGGCAGAACGGCGGCTTTGTAGGCAGCATCTTGGCGGTCGAATACATTGGTAGAAGGCATGGAAACAACGCGTACGGCAATACCTTGTTCTGCCAATACCTTTTGCGCTTCCAGAGCCAATTCAACTTCAGAACCGGTAGCAATTACAACAGCTTGCGCATTGCCTTGAGCTTCACTGATTACGTAAGCACCGCGTTTGATGTCGTTCAGCTGTTGCTCATCACGCGCTTGGAATTTCAGGTTTTGACGGCTGAAAATCAAGCTGGACGGGTGGTCGGCCGCTTTAACAGCTTCAGACCATGCCACTAAAGATTCAACGGTATCACATGGACGCCATACATCCATATTCGGAATCAGGCGCAGAGTGGCAGTTTGCTCGATAGGTTGGTGGGTAGGACCGTCTTCGCCCAAACCAATGGAGTCGTGGGTGAACACAAATACAGGGTTGATTTTCATCAGCGAAGCCATACGCAAGGCATTACGCTCGTATTCACTGAACATCAGGAAAGTCGCGCCGAATGGTTTAACACCGCCATGCAGGGTAAGGCCGTTCATGATTGCACCCATGCCGAACTCGCGCACACCGTAGTGAATATAGTTACCGCCGTGTTCGCGGGTAACGGAAACGCTGTTTGACCAGTCAGTCAAGTTAGACGGGGTCAAGTCTGCAGAACCGCCCACCAATTCAGGCAGCTCTTTAGCCAAGATTTCGATGCTGTTTTGACTGGCTTTACGGGTGGCGATGGTTTCGGCTTTGGCGCACACTTCTTTCAATGCGGTTTGAACGTATGCATCGAAATTGTCCGGCAGCTTTTTATCCATGCGACGCACGAATTCTGCGGCTTCAGCAGGATATTTGGCCTGGTATTGAGCGAAGAGTTCGTTCCATTCGGCCTCAAGTTTCGCGCCTTTTTCTTTTGCATCCCATGCTGCATAGATTTCTTGAGGGATTTCAAACGCAGGATAAGCCCAACCCAAATGTTTGCGCGTAGCTTCGATTTCGTCCGCACCCAAAGGTGCGCCGTGGGTTTTGTGACTACCCTCTTTATTGGCACTGCCTTTACCGATTAAGGTTTTGCAGCAGATGAGGGACGGTTTGCCGGTTTCGGCTTTGGCCGCTTCAATGGCCGTCTGAATGGCATCAGTGTCATGACCATTTACATTTGGAATCACATGCCAGCCATAGCTTTCAAAACGCTGCGGGATATTTTCGGTAAACCAGCCGTCCACTTTACCGTCAATGGAAATATTGTTGTCATCATATAAAACAATCAGCTTGCCCAAGCCCAAAGTGCCAGCGAGCGAACAGGCTTCGTGCGACACGCCTTCCATCATACAGCCGTCGCCCATGAAGACGTAGGTGTGGTGGTCAACAATGTTCAAACCGTCTTTATTGAATTCGGCAGCCAAGATTTTTTCGGCCAAAGCCATGCCCACTGCATTGGCAATACCTTGTCCCAATGGGCCGGTTGTGGTTTCCACGCCGTCGGTGTAGCCATATTCAGGATGGCCGGGGGTTTTGCTGTGCAGTTGGCGGAAATTTTTCAGATCATCAATAGAAACGTTGTAGCCGGTCAGGTGCAACAGGCTGTAAAGAATCATGGAAGCATGACCATTGGAGAGGACAAAACGGTCGCGGTTGTAGAATTTTGGGTTGGCCGGATTATGATTGAGGAACTTCGTCCACAACACTTCTGCCATTTCCGCCATACCCATAGGCGCACCCGGGTGGCCGGAGTTGGCTTTTTGTACGGCATCGACTGAGAGGAAACGGATTGCGTTTGCCAGTTGAGACATGGTTTGACCTTCCTTGGACAAGATTGGAAATATGAAAAAAGTGTGCCGATTATCGCCTGAATCAGCCGTGCTTTCAAGGATAGCTTTTGATATTCGCTTTGTCAGACGGCCTGTTTCCACTCGGTTGCCCGAAACGGACAGGATAGATGATATTAACTGTTATTTCGTTTTGAAACAGTGCTTTATATATTTTTATCGTGTAAATAGCAAATCACTATAAGTTTGCACACAGGCCGAACCATAAACCTTTGAATACTGCCCTTTTCAGACGGCCTTGTATGAGACAGGAGTACCGCAACTATTGTTAAGGCCAAACCCTGCTTTTGCTTTGCATAGAGTCAAATGTTATGATTTTATATGCACTCCAAAGGCCGTCTGAAAATATTCGCATCAAACTACTACCATGACAAAAGGCTTGTGTGCACTTCGATTAAGGAACACTGATTATGTCACCCGAAAACCAAGCTGAAAACGCCACACCCTCAACAGAAAAAACGGCAAAAGCCACTCCGCCCAAACCTTCCAAACCCAAATCCAGCGTAATTCAAATTCATCCCGAAGGCGAACGCATCCATCCGAAAAAAGCAGAAGGCCGGTTTGCCAAACTACGTATCGCCGCCGTATTGGCGACCCAGTTTGTATTTTACGTAATTCCATGGTTTAACTGGAGTAACCGTCAGGCGGTTTTATTCAATATCCCTGACCGTCATTTCTTCATTTTCGGACTGTCGCTGGGTATGGGCGATTTGATTTACCTTGCCTTGCTGCTGATGATTTGCGCATTCGGATTGTTTTGGTGGACAACCATTGCCGGTCGTTTGTGGTGCGGCTATTCATGCCCGCAAACGGTTTACACCGAAATTATGCTGTGGATTGACAACTTGGTCGAAGGCGATAGAAACAAACGCCTAAAACTGGAAAAATCGCCCTGGAACTTTACTAAAATTCTCATTAAGGCCACCAAATACCTGCTGATTTTCCTTGTCTGCGCATGGACAGGTATCACTTTTGCAGGCTGGTTTATCCCGATCCGCCAATTTGTTCCCGATTTATTCACCGGAGCAGCAGGCGGCGGCGCAATGTTTGCCGCAGCATTTTACGGATTCATGACTTTCTTCTTCGCCCACATCATGCGCGAAAAAGTGTGTCTGCATATGTGTCCGTATGCACGTTTCCAAAGTGCAATGTTTGACAAAGACACGCTGATTATTTCTTACGATACCGAACGCGGCGAACCGCGCGGCGCACGCAAAAAAACCGCCAACAAAGAAGACAGTGGCTTGGGCGACTGCATCAACTGCACCATGTGCGTGCAAGTCTGCCCCGTCGGTATCGACATCCGAGACGGTTTGCAATACCAATGTATCGGCTGCGCGGCGTGTATCGATGCCTGCGATGAAATCATGGACAAAATGGGCTACGAGCGCGGCTTAATCCGCTATACGACCGAAGGCGCGTTGGAACACGAATACCCTGAAAGCGACATCAAAAAACGCTTGAAACGTCCACGTGTAGCCGGTTATGGCGCAGTACTCCTGGTGGTCATCATCGCCTTCCTGGTCGGCATTTCCACCCGAAAAATGGTCGAAGTCGATATCCTGAAAGACCGTGGCGTCATGGTTCGCGAAAACAGCCAAGGCTGGTTGGAAAATGCCTACAACCTGCGCATCATTAATAAGAGTGAACATGAACAGACCGTTACTGCCACAGTCAAAGGTTTTGATGATATCGCCTTGACCGGCTTGCCAGAAAACGGTATTAAAATTGCGCCACGCGAAACCGTGACTATTCCGGTTCAAGTGTCCACCATCCCTGAGTACGCCGAAAAAGGTAGCCAGCCGATTGAATTTACTTTCACATATCGTGAAACCGATGACGCTGATGCCGAATCGACTGTCTTGAATGAAAAAGCAACCTTTATTGGAGAATAACAACGGTGTCCCCACAACCCCAAATCAAACCTTGGTACAAACATATTTGGCCCTGGGTGCTGATGGCTGGCCCCATCTTCGTCGTTATCGCCAGCGTTTCCATGTTCTTCGTCGCAAAAGAACATACGACAGACTTGGTGTCTGACGATTACTACAAAGACGGCAAACACATCGAAATCCAACTTCACCGCGATGAAGAAGCCGTTAAACGGCAAATTCAGGTGCAGGTTTTAATCAGTCCGGATATGAACGCTGCCAAAGTATTCGTCAGCGGACAATTTGATACCAAACAGCCATTAAACCTATTGTTGATGCACCCAACGCGCAAAGCCGATGACCAAACCGTCAAGCTGCGCGCCGTAACAGCCGAACCGCAAAACGGCCGCATGGAATACGAAGCCGTCTTTAAACCTTTACGCCCAACCAATCATTGGTACCTGCGCGTTGAAGATGCCTCAGGCGTATGGCGTGTTGAAAACAAATGGATAGTCAGCCAAGGCAACGCAGTCAATCTGACGCCTATGGACAAATTGTTCGACAACGGCAAACAAGCCGCCTCAGAAGAACAATAAATCCCATGTCAGGCCGTCTGAAACCTTTCAGACGGCCTGAAAATCTTTATATCCTCTATCATTCTTTAAAATATGATTTTTTCCAATTGGCGCAGACTGACAGAAAATGAAGTCAGTATGGCAAAACAGGTTTTTGCCAACGGCATAGACTTCAACCGCATTAAAATATATCGTGGCATCCCCTTCCTACCCAACCCCAATACCGCCATTGCCCCCAATGGAAATATATATTTCCCGCGCAAACACTGCCCTGATGATTTCACTCAAGCCGGCATCGCCTACAAAATCTGGCTGATTCATGAGCTTACACACGTCTGGCAACACCAGCGCGGTCACAAAGTTTGGTTATCCGGTTTATTCATTATGCTCAAAGGCGGATATAGGAAACGCAAAGCTTACGCCTATCCCATGCCTTTGCCTCACTTCAACCAACTCAATATTGAGCAGCAGGCCGACCTCGTTGCCCACTATTTTGCAGCCACTTACCTGCCCAAAAACATTTATACCCCTCAACAACCCATTTTTCAGACGGCCTTAACAGACTTTCTTCACAACCCGCATAACAAAGCCCTTTGCCCACGTTACTTGTCGGCAAAAAAACAACACTCAAAAAAGCCCAGTAAGCAAATAAGCTATAATGGACAATCCGACACATCGTCCAAAAGGTCACAAACCATGCCTTGGAACATACCTATTTTACTTACCTGGATGCGCGTCCTATTAATCCCCGTGTTTACCATCCTATTCTATTTACCGAACACATGGATTCAACCACAAACCGTCAACTGGACAGCCGCTATCATCTTTGCACTTGCAGCTATTACAGACTGGTTTGACGGCTTTTTAGCACGTCGCTGGAAACAAACCTCCGACTTTGGCGCATTCCTCGACCCCGTTGCCGACAAACTCATGGTTGCCGTTGCCCTACTCCTGCTCGTCAGCCTTGGCAGAACATACGCTATCTTCGCCATGATTATTATTGGCCGAGAAATTACCATTTCCGCCCTGCGCGAATGGATGGCACAAATGGGCAAACGCGGCAGCGTTGCAGTGGCCACTATCGGCAAATTCAAAACCACTGCCCAAATGATCGCCATCTTCCTTTTACTTATCGGCACAGACAAATATAACGACCCTTTCTATCTCATTGGTAACATATTGATGTTTATAGCATCTGTATTGACCATCTGGTCCATGTGCTACTACCTGAAAATGGCATGGAAAGAATTCAAATAAAATTTTTAAAAAAATAAAAACAAAACACTTGACGCACACGATTAAATCCATAATAATTGCGTCTTCTTCGATATACGAAGCAACAAATATCAGAGCGGGAATAGCTCAGTTGGTAGAGCGCAACCTTGCCAAGGTTGAGGTCGCGAGTTCGAGACTCGTTTCCCGCTCCATCCTGATTACTTGTTGATTGTTCTTTTTCAATATGCGGGAATAGCTCAGTTGGTAGAGCGCAACCTTGCCAAGGTTGAGGTCGCGAGTTCGAGACTCGTTTCCCGCTCCAG